>NZ_VTZO01000080.1:0-206 GCF_008369545.1 Pseudocitrobacter sp. 73
GCCAACGCGGTTGAGCCGGTGAAAGTGGACACGGATATCAGCGTGACGCTGGATATTGATGTCATTGCAGGGGACGGCTGGATCAACGCTGAGGAAGCGAAGGCCGAGTACACCACCATCAGCGGTACCGTGGGCGGCGACGCGAAAGCGGGTGATGTGGTGCATCTGGAGATTAACGGTAAGCCTTATGAAGCCACAGTGCAGGA
>NZ_VTZO01000081.1:0-1141 GCF_008369545.1 Pseudocitrobacter sp. 73
CAGGAACGGCGCTTTGCGCCGTTCCTGATTACTGACACGGTGCGCTTTGTTGATGCCGGATGCGGCGTAAACGCCTGATCTGTATTAGCTCAGACCTGATCTGACAGTTACCGGTTATTTATACAGGTATCTGTCAGATTACATCTGGTTTAAATTTTTCTCAGCCCAGATGCGCTTTCCATCAAGTAACGTTTCCATCGGCGTCCGGCCGCAACACATTTTTCCCTGATGGGTTCGCTCATTATTATAGTGAGCCAGCCATTCATCAAGATCCGATTGTAATGTTTCAAGATCGCCATATAACTTTTTGCGGAACGTCACCTGATAAAACTCGTTCAGTATTGTTTTATGGAACCGCTCGCAGATCCCGTTGGTCTGCGGGGACATCGCCTTCGTTTTCGTGTGTTCGATGTCATTTATCGCCAGATAAAGCTGATAATCATGTTGCTCCACTTTACCGCAGTACTCCGTGCCTCTGTCGGTCAGTATCCTCAGCACTGGCAGGCCCTGAGACGCATAAAATGGCAGTACACGGTCATTCAGTAAATCAGCCGCAGTAATCGGCGTTTTAGTGACATAGAGCTTGCAGTGGGCCACCTTCGAGTACGTATCAACGAAGGTCTGCTGATAAATACGCCCGACGCCTTTCAGATTGCCTACATAGAACGTGTCCTGCGAACCCAGATACCCCGGATGAGCAGTTTCGATTTCGCCACAGGCCTCGTCATCACTGCCTTTACGCTCCAGCGCCGCGATTTGGCTGTCGGTCAGTTCAATGCCATCGCGGGCCACTTTTTCTTCCAGTGCTTTCAGCCGTTTTTTGAAGTTCTCAAGGTTATGGCGTAACCAGACAGAACGGACACCACTGCCGGAGATAAAAACGCCCTGTCTGCGCAGCTCGTTGCTGGTCCGGTGCTGACCGTGCGCCGGGAAAGCGACGGCGTAATCAATGACAGCCTGCTCAGTTGCCTCATCGGTACGGTTCTTCAGGTTAGGGGCGCGGCGACTACGATTAATCAGTGCATCCACGCCGCCTTCATCGGCCAGTTCGCGGTAACGATAAAATGTATCCCGCGAAACACCCATGATTTTACAGGCTTTTGATACATTGCTGAGTTCTTCAGCCAGATTGAGCAAACCG
>NZ_VTZO01000082.1:0-447 GCF_008369545.1 Pseudocitrobacter sp. 73
TGCGATGAACCCCGAACACATGGCAGAGAGTGGCCACAGGATAACGCGCCCTGAGTTTCCCGAGTATCGAGAACTGTTCAGGGAGTCTGACATCAAGAGCGAGGTAGCCTTTTTTAATATGTCATTTTCCATTTCAATACGTTGTAGCTTTTTCCTGAGCTCACGGATTTCAATTTGTTCCGGGGTAATGGGGGAGGCTTTTGGTGTTTTGCCCTGCCGTTCATCACGTAATTGTTTCACCCATCGCGTCATTGTGGAAAGGCCGACATCCATAGCGCTGGCTGCATCTGCCACGGTGTAGTTCTGGTCATCGACCAGTTGAGCTGATTAGCGTTTAAACTCTGTGCTGGAATTTCTTATTTTCATTATGACACCTGCGTTGTTCTGAGGTGAGCATATCACCTCTGCTCAGGTGGCCAAATTCAGTAAACCACATCATATCAGCCT
>NZ_VTZO01000083.1:0-1919 GCF_008369545.1 Pseudocitrobacter sp. 73
TATGTCGCGGTAGGGATACCCGTTACCGGATACCCCCCGCACAGATCCCGGCGTGCGCGATTTACGCACCGGGCTCCTGCCTCGGGTGTCTGGCGGTGAACCGCTCCACAGGCCATGGATGAAGAACCCGAACCCTTGGTAGCCATGCGGCTGCCAGTTTGTTTGCTTTCGTCCAGGTCGTATCATCCTTCTGGCTCCTGCGCCTGAGCGCCCGGCGCCAGAGGTTTGTTACGTGTGTCCTGAACTTCTGCATGGTGGGGAAGTTGCCCGGTACCGAGTGATAGTTCAGGTATCCCTGAACCACTCTCCTGAGCCATTTTCCCTGTTCGGGGATTGAGTAATGCCAGCGCCTTCGCAGACCGTCTTTGATGGCTTTCAGAGTTGCCGTCATCCGATCCCGGCGGGTCTTTCGTATCAGCATGAACCTGCCGTTGCGATCTTTCCCGCTGATGTGCGTGAACCCGAGGAAGTTGAACGTTTCTGGTTTGCCTTTTCCCCTGATGGCACGGTTTTCGGCAGCGAAGCGGCCGAACTCCATCAGACGGGTTTTCTCCGGGTGAACCGTGAGTCCGAACTTCCTCAGTCTGCGCTGCATGGCTATACGGAAGCGCCGGGCATCGTATCGTTTGTCGAACCCGATGACGATGTCATCGGCGTATCTGACCATTACCACATTGCCTGTGGCATAGCGACGTCGCCACTGATGCGCCCACAGATCGAAGACGTAGTGGAGGTATATGTTTGCCAGCAGCGGTGAGATGACCGCACCCTGTGGGGTGCCTTCCTCCGTTGCTCGCCATTGACCCTCCTCCGACGTCCCGGCTGTGAGCCACTTACGTATGAGCCTGATTACCCTCCGGTCGCCGATCCGATGCTCTGTGAACCTGATCAGCCATTCGTGGCTCACCCTGTCGAAGAACTGACTGATGTCGGCATCCAGTACCCAGTTTACGTTAGTGCGTACCAGCCCTGTGGCCAGTGCGTCCAGTGCATCGTGCTGGTTTCGCCCGGGTCTGAACCCGTATGAGAACCCCATAAAGTCGTTTTCATAGACTGCGTTCAGGATTTTCACCAGCGCATACTGGACGATCTTGTCCTCCAGCGAGGCGATGCCGAGCGGGCGTTGTTTTCCATCCGCTTTTGGGATGTAGTGACGCCTGCCGGGCTGCGCCCTGTAGCTGCCCTGATGTAGCCTCCGGTGCAGATCTGTTATGTTGTTCTTCATGTTTCCGGCGTAGTCCATCCACCTGATGCCATCCACTCCCGCGGCCGCTTTCCTGCTCAGGGAGAGGAATGCGGCTTCCAGTGCTTCGACTGTCAGCAGGTGGAACAATGCTGTAAACCGTTCTTTCTTCCGCTGCTTCGCAGCTTCCCGCACGCGTGACAGCCTCTGTGACATGCTTTCCCGGCTCTGTGTCCGGCGCATGTGTGGCTGTTCCGCGTTCCCCTTGGCCCCGCTCCTTCGCTCCACTGACTCCGCTCCTTTCGGGTTGTTCGCCTGCTTCGCCGCTACTATGAGCGAGTCCGACTTCTCCTCTCCGTACATCACCGGCTATGACTCCTCGTCTTCCCGGTGCGGGCCATCTCCGACACTGGCAGATGGTCAGAGGGGAGATCTCCCGGTTCCCGCGTAGAGATCGTATTGACATGCCAGGGTCTCAGACCCCGCCGGGTCCATGTGGCACTCGCAGTATCGCACCCTATGATGTTGCCTTCCGTTAACAGTACAACGTCGGCACCCGGTAATTTAATATACATTTCGTGGCTCAATGGCTGGCCTGTCAACACCCCTGTCAACGCTTCGCCCCATACCTCGCGGTATGCAACGCATGACTCGGGGACCTTGTGGATTGCTGGTCCTTCAATGGTCGGGGACTTTCACCCCTTGATCTCTACCGGTCTCCCGGCGCACACTGTAT
>NZ_VTZO01000084.1:0-2223 GCF_008369545.1 Pseudocitrobacter sp. 73
AACTTTGCAACAGTGCCTTTAAGCGTGCATAATAAGCCCTACACAAATTGGGAGTTAGACATCATGAGCAACGCAAAAACAAAGTTAGGCATCACAAAGTACAGCATCGTGACCAACAGCAACGATTCCGTCACACTGCGCCTCATGACTGAGCATGACCTTGCGATGCTCTATGAGTGGCTAAATCGATCTCATATCGTCGAGTGGTGGGGCGGAGAAGAAGCACGCCCGACACTTGCTGACGTACAGGAACAGTACTTGCCAAGCGTTTTAGCGCAAGAGTCCGTCACTCCATACATTGCAATGCTGAATGGAGAGCCGATTGGGTATGCCCAGTCGTACGTTGCTCTTGGAAGCGGGGACGGACGGTGGGAAGAAGAAACCGATCCAGGAGTACGCGGAATAGACCAGTTACTGGCGAATGCATCACAACTGGGCAAAGGCTTGGGAACCAAGCTGGTTCGAGCTCTGGTTGAGTTGCTGTTCAATGATCCCGAGGTCACCAAGATCCAAACGGACCCGTCGCCGAGCAACTTGCGAGCGATCCGATGCTACGAGAAAGCGGGGTTTGAGAGGCAAGGTACCGTAACCACCCCATATGGTCCAGCCGTGTACATGGTTCAAACACGCCAGGCATTCGAGCGAACACGCAGTGATGCCTAACCCTTCCATCGAGGGGGACGTCCAAGGGCTGGCGCCCTTGGCCGCCCCTCATGTCAAACGTTGGGCGAACCCGGAGCCTCATTAATTGTTAGCCGTTAAAATTAAGCCCTTTACCAAACCAATACTTATTATGAAAAACACAATACATATCAACTTCGCTATTTTTTTAATAATTGCAAATATTATCTACAGCAGCGCCAGTGCATCAACAGATATCTCTACTGTTGCATCTCCATTATTTGAAGGAACTGAAGGTTGTTTTTTACTTTACGATGCATCCACAAACGCTGAAATTGCTCAATTCAATAAAGCAAAGTGTGCAACGCAAATGGCACCAGATTCAACTTTCAAGATCGCATTATCACTTATGGCATTTGATGCGGAAATAATAGATCAGAAAACCATATTCAAATGGGATAAAACCCCCAAAGGAATGGAGATCTGGAACAGCAATCATACACCAAAGACGTGGATGCAATTTTCTGTTGTTTGGGTTTCGCAAGAAATAACCCAAAAAATTGGATTAAATAAAATCAAGAATTATCTCAAAGATTTTGATTATGGAAATCAAGACTTCTCTGGAGATAAAGAAAGAAACAACGGATTAACAGAAGCATGGCTCGAAAGTAGCTTAAAAATTTCACCAGAAGAACAAATTCAATTCCTGCGTAAAATTATTAATCACAATCTCCCAGTTAAAAACTCAGCCATAGAAAACACCATAGAGAACATGTATCTACAAGATCTGGATAATAGTACAAAACTGTATGGGAAAACTGGTGCAGGATTCACAGCAAATAGAACCTTACAAAACGGATGGTTTGAAGGGTTTATTATAAGCAAATCAGGACATAAATATGTTTTTGTGTCCGCACTTACAGGAAACTTGGGGTCGAATTTAACATCAAGCATAAAAGCCAAGAAAAATGCGATCACCATTCTAAACACACTAAATTTATAAAAAATCTAATGGCAAAATCGCCCAACCCTTCAATCAAGTCGGGACGGCCAAAAGCAAGCTTTTGGCTCCCCTCGCTGGCGCTCGGCGCCCCTTATTTCAAACGTTAGACGGCAAAGTCACAGACCGCGGGATCTCTTATGACCAACTACTTTGATAGCCCCTTCAAAGGCAAGCTGCTTTCTGAGCAAGTGAAGAACCCCAATATCAAAGTTGGGCGGTACAGCTATTACTCTGGCTACTATCATGGGCACTCATTCGATGACTGCGCACGGTATCTGTTTCCGGACCGTGATGACGTTGATAAGTTGATCATCGGTAGTTTCTGCTCTATCGGGAGTGGGGCTTCCTTTATCATGGCTGGCAATCAGGGGCATCGGTACGACTGGGCATCATCTTTCCCGTTCTTTTATATGCAGGAAGAACCTGCATTCTCAAGCGCACTCGATGCCTTCCAAAAAGCAGGTAATACTGTCATTGGCAATGACGTTTGGATCGGCTCTGAGGCAATGGTCATGCCCGGAATCAAGATCGGGCACGGTGCGGTGATAGGCAGCCGCTCGTTGGTGACAAAAGATGTGGGGCACTGTTGCAAAGTTAGC
>NZ_VTZO01000085.1:0-495 GCF_008369545.1 Pseudocitrobacter sp. 73
ACGGACTGGTGAACTGGATCAAAAATAAGTGGGGGGCGCTTACAAATACCGTCAGCGGGATGAGGGGTAGGGTCGGTGGCTGGTTCAAGGAAAAGCTGGGGATTCGCGCGCCAAGGCGGGTCTTTATGGGCTTCGGGTGGAATATCTATCGGGGGGCCGCTATTGGCCTGCAACGAACCACCCCGCTCGCGGCGCTTGCCGGGCAGCGGCTGGCAGAGGAAATGATGCCGGAAGTGCCTCGTCTCCCTCCACCGGAGATTATGAGAGCAGGATATTCGGGACAAGGAACGGGAATTGCAGCCAGAGGCACCAGAGGGGGCGCGTCTAATGGCGGGATTAACGTAATTAACCATATCTACATTGATGGCAAGAACAAGGCACCTGCTCCTGATGTGGCTAATGCGCTGAAACTATCCATTCCTGAACTGGAAAGAGCACTGGAAGCTGTTCTTGCCCGTAAGCGTCGGGTTGCTTACGACTGATAATCTGTAATTC
>NZ_VTZO01000086.1:0-2741 GCF_008369545.1 Pseudocitrobacter sp. 73
GGAGTGACCATCTCATTAAAAATCGTACGTTAAGCGTACGGCCTGTCAGGTTGAGGCCCTAGAGGTTGCCGGCGAGGCGTCAGAAAATGCTGGAATCGGCCCTATCCTGACGCGGCCCAAGGTTCCGGCCTGACGCCTAGTTAGGGCGTACCGATACGGTACAATTAATTTTTGAAATGGCGACAAACGGCTATTTTCTGGCGGTTGTATCACAGACCAATTCGATGCTATATTTACAATTTAACTGGGGGCGCTGGTAAGCGTAATGCAATACTACGCTAAGCGAGGCGAGACGATGATGCACAAGCATGGGATGGGCAGATAGGTTTTTTGAGGCTGTAAAAAAGTTAACACACTCACATGAAGGGGGTAAAATGGATACACGATTATTTGCATTCGTCGGCGGAGACAGCGGTCTTTGGCGGATCGTTGGAACCGAAACCATAGTTGGCAAGTCACTGCCTGAAGCCAAAAGGCTCAACGTAATATCTGCCTCAGAGTTGCAGCCCGAAACCAATGCACCCTGGGTACTTCGCGGAATAACAAGCAATGAACGGTATGTCATGCGCGAAGAGAAGAACGAAATTGTGGTGAAGCAGCAAGGGCTAGCGCGCCCAGAAGCAACTTGCGCTGCGTTGATACCGATCCGAAAAAACGCAGCTTGGTGGGAATTCACGCAAGACGAGCGCCGGAGCGTTTTCGAAAAGTCAAAGCACATCCAAATCGGGCTCAACTACTTGCCTGCAGTAGCGCGCAAGCTCCACCACTGCCGCGACCTCTCTGAAAATGAACCGTTCGATTTTCTCAATTGGTTCGAGTTCGCGCCAACCCATGAGGCTGAGTTCAACGCATTGCTTTCCGAACTGCGTGCAACAGAGGAATGGAAGTACGTTGACAGAGAAGTCGATATCCGTCTCGTGCGAGAGGCGGCGTAGGTCAATCCCCGTCTGACCGCTCAGAGGCGTTAGCGGGCAGCCGGCACTGCATCTATTGATTTTGGATAGCTTGGAACCCGGCATTTCACTTGCAATTAATTCGAGCACGCCGCCATGAAATGCGAGCCGCCGCCGTCGATTGCAAGCTCGTTTGCAGATAGCGTGAGCATCAGCGCGCCGTCAGTTGCAGTTAATTCGAGCCGAAAGCGGCGTCGAATGCGAGCACGCCCGTTTTCAAACGCGAGCCGCTACAACTACCTGGTGCCGCCCGCGAAATTCGCCAGCCTCAAGCAGGCCAGCGAATTGCCGCTGGCCGTGGCCACCGATTGCGACCAGTACCTGCATGACCGGCTGACGCTGCTGGAAACGCAGCTCGCCACCGTCAACCGCATGGCGCTGGCCAACGAGCTGCCGGACGCCATCATCACGGAGTCGGGCCTGAAGATCACGCCGCTCGATGCGGCGGTGCCCGATACCGCACAGGCCCTGATCGACCAGACGGCGATGATCCTACCGCACGTCAAGATCACCGAATTGCTGCTGGAGGTAGACGAATGGACGGGCTTCACCCGGCACTTCGCCCACCTGAAGTCAGGCGACCTGGCCAAGGACAAAAACCTGTTGCTGACCACGATCCTCGCCGACGCGATCAACCTGGGCCTGACCAAGATGGTGGAATCGTGCCCCGGCACGACCTACGCCAAGCTGGCCTGGCTGCAAGCCTGGCACATCCGCGACGAAACCTACGGGGCGGCACTGGCCGAGCTGGTCAACGCGCAGTTCCGACATCCCTTCGCCGAACATTGGGGCGACGGCACCACGTCATCGTCGGACGGCCAGAACTTCCGCACCGGCAGCAAGGCCGAGAGCACCGGCCACATCAATCCGAAATACGGCAGCAGCCCAGGGCGGACGTTCTACACCCATATCTCCGACCAGTACGCGCCGTTCCACACCAAGGTCGTGAACGTCGGCGTGCGCGACTCGACCTACGTGCTCGACGGCCTGCTGTATCACGAATCCGACCTGCGGATCGAGGAGCACTACACCGACACGGCAGGGTTCACGGACCACGTCTTCGCGTTGATGCACCTGCTGGGCTTCCGCTTCGCCCCGCGCATTCGTGACCTGGGCGACACCAAGCTCTACATCCCGAAGGGCGATGCCACCTACGAGGCGTTGAAACCGATGATCGGCGGCACGCTCAACATCAAGCACGTCCGCGCCCATTGGGATGAAATCCTGCGGATGGCCACCTCGATCAAGCAGGGCACGGCGACGGCCTCGCTGATGCTCAGGAAGCTTGGCAGCTACCCGCGCCAGAACGGCCTGGCCGTCGCCCTGCGTGAGCTGGGACGCATCGAGCGCACACTGTTCATCCTGGACTGGCTGCAAAGCGTCGAGCTGCGCCGCCGCGTGCATGCCGGGCTGAACAAAGGCGAGGCGCGCAACGCGCTGGCCCGCGCCGTGTTCTTCAACCGCCTGGGGGAAATCCGCGACCGCAGCTTCGAGCAGCAGCGCTACCGGGCCAGCGGCCTCAACCTGGTGACGGCGGCCATCGTGCTATGGAACACGGTCTATCTGGAGCGGGCCGCGAACGCCTTGCGTGGCCACGGTCAAGCCGTCGATGACGGCCTGTTGCAGTACCTGTCGCCGCTCGGCTGGGAGCACATCAACCTGACCGGCGATTACCTCTGGCGCAGCAGCGCCAAGATCGGCGCGGGCAAGTTCAGGCCGCTACGGCCGCTGCAACCGGCTTAGCGTGCTTTATTTAATGAGATGGTCACTCCCTCCTTCCCAGTACTA
>NZ_VTZO01000087.1:0-2058 GCF_008369545.1 Pseudocitrobacter sp. 73
CTTATTCGCACCTTCCTTAGGTTTGAGCTTAATTTCTACGGCCTGGGCCACTGAAACTGTAAATATCCATGAGCGTGTCAATAATGCTCAGGCTCCGGCCCATCAGATGCAGTCTTCTTCAACTCCAGCCGCCATCCAGGGGGCAGCTCCACGGATGGCCGGTATGGATCAGCATGAACAGGCTATTATTGTTCATGAAACCATGAACAATGGTTCAGCAGATGCACATAAAAAAATGGCGGAAAGTCATCAGAAGATGATGGGAACTGGCACCGTTAACGCTTCCCGTCCGGCGACTTCGTTTGCGGCGATGAATGAACATGAAAGAGCAGCTGTTGCCCATGAATTTACGAATAACGGTCAGTCCGGCCCCCATCAGGCTATGGCTGATGCACACCGCCGCATGATCAATGCGGGCTGATGACAACTGAAGTTTCCGTGCGGTTACCCTTTCCTTGATAGATTGTCCCTTATACGGATATGTTGTTATTTTTTGCCCCCTTCAGGGGGCTTTTTTGTCTGACTCAGCTAAACTTATCCGGTAACCATCTGAAAGGGTTTATTATATGAAAATCACAAATTCGCTTTTTGTTATACTGATGTTATCCCTGCCAGCGATTTCCGCAGAACATTCAGAAATGAAAATGTCAGATATATCCTCATCGGCATCGTCATCGTCATCGTCATCGTCATCGTCACAGGAATATATGTCCGGCATGAAAGGTATGCATGACAAAATGATGGCCGCTGTAAAAGAGTCCGATCCCGACAAGGCTTTTGCGAAAGGCATGGTAGCACACCATGAAGGGGCAATAGCAATGGCTGAGACCGAGCTAAAATACGGAAAAGATCCGGAAATGAGAAAGCTCGCGCAGGACATCATTAAAGCTCAAAAAGGTGAAATTGAGCAGATGAATACATGGCTTGGTAATCAAAAATAATGATTGCGGAAATAATATATTGCGCGTACAGTCAGAGTGTTCCCGGGCACGGGAACCTGTTAATCGTTAATTAATCAAAACCCGATTCATTTCGGGTTTTTCCTTTTACCCCCCCCAACGCATGCACTGCACCGAGTGAAATTCACCTGAGCCAATTCTGCTTGCTTATTATTTCGATGGGAATTGCTGATTTTAATTAAGTCTATGTTTTAAAGGTGTTTCTCATGCCTGGGTTTGGCAGGGGTTCGTCCTGTTCTCTGGTCATGCGCAATGGCAATTCGCAGTCAGGGCTCAAGACTACTTTTACCTCTTTTTTAACAGAAAGTTTCTGGACCCGATACTTGCCGGAAACATCATCTGCTGTTCATCCCGACCAATAAAACGAAGGTATCACTCTCGTTTGAATCTCACTTACTTTCCATTTTGTAATAAAGAATCAAGTTTTCCAGTGATATATCAATACCAACTTTTTTTAATAACCTTTTTCGCGCAGTGTATATTTCTTTCAGCATATCTTCATAACCCTGACCAAGGTGAATTTGTTTATGGCAATTGCAACACAGAGATATGATATTTTCTTCAACATCAAGAGATGTGTCAAAAGCATCTTGCCTGGACATAGGTACAATGTGATGAGGTTCTGTGTAATTTAAGGATGAATTTCGCCTTCTGAATGTTGGGTGGTCACTATCGACTTCACATCTGTAACCTGCTTTATTCAGCGCATTTTGGGATACGCCTTTACTCCTGGGATACGAGAGGCCATTTTTTACTTCTATTGCATTTTTCTTTGGTTTGGCTTCCCCTGTATATTCAAACGTCTGAACGTTGTCAAAGATATTACTTTTCTCTATGGCATTGATCAACTCATCGTCAGAGTAATACTCACTGCTGGCCATTTCTGTTGTACCAAAAAAATCCAGTTCGTTAATTGCCTGAACAAGTTCCTCACGAATTGTCCATAAGTTTCTTTTGGGTTTTCCGCCGATTTCTTTACTCTTCATTACGGTAATGAATTTTGTACCGGATGCGATATTTCCGACACCTTTAACCTCGAATCTACCAAGTTCTTTTTGAACTCTGCCACCCAGTCCGTTTAGGGGTTTGAGGGCCAATG
>NZ_VTZO01000088.1:0-456 GCF_008369545.1 Pseudocitrobacter sp. 73
GTCCTGGCGTCTATTTCAAGCAATAATTCCGTCAAATCAACCGGAGGAAGCAGCTGCCTTACCCGGCCGTTGAGACGATGCAACGACGGTGGCTCCTCCAGTTTCTCCAGACTGCTGATAGTCAGGGACGGATATTTACCGTCATTGCAGATATGGACCTCCGCATTTCCTTCAAACCGGGATGCGACGGCTTTCCAGGTTTCATCCAGCTGGACCGCCAGCTGTTGCACGCCTTGATGTCCATCAGTGGGATGTCCCAGCGCCCGGCAGACGGGGACCCGCTGAACCTGCCATTGTTCTCCCTGCAACAGCTTCTCGCGGGGATTTCCCCAGCGATCGCTGTTTTCGAGCCAGATGTCCCGTCTGCGCAGTGCATCCTGAAGGCGCTCCAGCAGACAAAGCGAGTAACCGGCACGTTGTATCCGGCCCTCCGCATCGTACACCAGGCGTTTCCAG
>NZ_VTZO01000089.1:0-206 GCF_008369545.1 Pseudocitrobacter sp. 73
GACAAGCGGGAAGGCACCGGTTGTTGATACCGGCATTCCCTGGTTCCAACCCCGGCACCACTGCCATCGAAGAAAGCAGTAAGCTGGGTACGTAGCTCAGAAGGTTAGAGCACATCACTCATAATGATGGGGTCACAGGTTCGAATCCCGTCGGAGCCACCAATTTAGGTTCTGGCGCCGCAAGGTGTGCGAGTTCAAGTCTCGCC